>JACREQ010000104.1 GCA_016218155.1 Bacteroidia bacterium | reverse complement strand
TTACAAAAGGTTTATTGAGAATTTTTCAAAGAGGACATATAGATGTCCAGTCAAGCGGCATTTTACATGTGAACTTGACCCTGATATGGTAGCAAAATTACAGTATATATAAAAATCAACCAATATTTAGATAAGAGCCTATTTTTTTAAAGTTATCAATTATTGATTGTGGAATATTTCTTTCCATTTGATAATATATCTCACCTTTGTCAAATATATTTTTCACTTCCTTAGCAAAATTTGTCTTAATAGATAATTCAATAACACGCTCAACAGTTTGTGAGTATGCAGCGGATATTGGTATGGTTTTTTGTGAAATCAGTGGAATAGCCATTAACATATTTGAAAACCATCTATATTTCCCAATACGGTCTATAATTTCTTTACGACAAATGTATGCAAGAAAAAAAAGTGATTCTGAATATTTTGAATAATCACATGATAGATCATTTTGAATTTCAGCATCTAATTTATTTAATATTACATAAACTCTTCCAAAATACTTTGCTGCTTTATTGCACTCAATTCCTGATTTAATAAAATTAACCATAATATTTATTTTTTAGTGAATTAAAGTCTATTTATAAAAAATATTTTGTTGTTTACTTATTCGTTCCGAAAGCTTGTGCATAACGGTACTCGTGCAGGACGTCGTTTTTGCAACCTTATTTAACAGCGCATAGGCGAAGCCTTAGCTTATCAATCCCTGCAAAAATGCGGCTTGCACGATGTTACCTGCTGGGCGTATTCTTATTATTTTTTAGTATTTGTTGTTCAAAATATCTTCTATTCGATAATAATTTTACCCATAAATAATTTTTCACCTTTTAGTTCAACTGTATATATACCACTTCTTAATTCTTTTCTGTTTATTTCTATAGTATTGGAACGAATTTCTTTAATTTCTTTAACTTTTTTCCCTGTAATATCAGTAATTATAAGTTCATATGAACTATTATGCGGATTGTCAAATACAATAGACGTTTTATTAGTGAAGGGATTGGGGTAAATTTGTAATGGTGAATTTTCTGTACTATTAACAGGGACTGAATTATTATAAGTAAAATGTAGGTTATATATCTTCAATAGTTCGGTAAAAATTTGATATTAACAAAGGTATGTAAATAACTTTTACAACCGACCAGTAGGACAAAAGAAAAAGACATCAATTTTGTTTTTATGATAAAAAAACGTCTTGATGTCTTCCGAAAGAGCGAGGCT
>JACREQ010000103.1 GCA_016218155.1 Bacteroidia bacterium | reverse complement strand
ATTTGCTTATGTTGATACGGATTATATTTTAAAAAATATTCCATCCTATCAGGCAGCACAGGCTCAACTTGATAAAATATCAGTCGATTGGCAAAAAGAGATTGAAGCAATTTATGCTCAGGTTGACAAATTGTATAAAGACTTTCAGGCAGAGAAAGTTTTATTAACAGAAGAAATGAGATCTAAAAGAGAAAATGATATAGTGGTTAAAGAAAAAGAAGCAAAAGATCTTCAAAAGAAATATTTTGGAAAAGAAGGCGAACTATACAAAAAACGTCAGGAGTTAGTAAAACCAATTCAGGATGAAGTTTTTAATTCAGTTAAAGACATTGCTACAGAAGGTAATTATGCAATAATTTTTGATACCGCTGGTAGTTTAAATATGCTTTATACAGATTCAAAACTGGATAAAAGTGACGATGTACTTAAAAAGTTGGGTTATAAGAATTAATTTATAAATTTGCAAAAATCTAAATTTAAAAACAAACATGAAAAACATTGGATTCGCAATATTAATTGCATTGTTATTAATGAATTTTTCGGGATTTTCTCAGGCAAAAATGAAATTCGGACATTTAAATTCAAATGATTTATTTGCTTTAATGCCAGAAAGAGAAGCTGCACAAAAAACATTACAAGAATATTCAAAACAATTAGAAGATCAACTTGTTGCAATGCAGGATGAACTTGAGAAAAAATATAACGATTATCAGGCAAATCAAGCTACTATGGGTGATGTTATTAAAAAAACCAAAGAAGAAGAATTAACAACAATGCAACAAAGAATTCAAACATTCCAAACTAATGCTCAAACCGAATTACAAAAAAAGGAATCTGAATTACTTCAACCAATAATTGAAAAAGCTAAAAAAGCAATAGAAGAAGTTTCAAAAGATAACGGATACACATACGTTTTCGACACAGGAACTGGTTCACTTCTATACTGGCCAAAAGATTCTGACGATGTTTTACCTTTAGTTAAAACAAAATTGGGAATAAAATAATAAGATGTCAGGACGTGACATTATTATCAAATAAAAAAAGCTGCCTTAATTAAGGCAGCTTTTTTTATTTGTTATAGTTTATGGAAATCAAAAATGTCCCATTTTTTTACGTTTTGTATCTAAATACTTTTCATTAAAAGGATTTGAAGGAATATGCAGAGGAACATTTTCAACAATTTTTAAACCATACCCTTCTAAACCAGCTCTTTTAACAGGATTATTTGTTATTAAACGAATTTTACAAACTCCTAAGTCACGTAAAATCTGAGCACCAACACCATAATCTCTCTCGTCGGCTCTAAATCCAAGCTCAATATTTGCTTCAACTGTATCTCTCCCATTTTCCTGCAATTTATAAGCTTCAATTTTATTAAATAAACCAATACCCCTTCCCTCCTGATTTAAATATACAACTACTCCCTTACCTTCTTTCTCTATCATTTTCATTGCCTCATCTAATTGTGAACCACAATCGCACCTTAATGAGCCAAAAATATCACCTGTAACACATGACGAGTGAACTCTAACTAAAACAGGTTCATCTTTTTTAAATTCACCTTTTATTAGTGCAATATGTTCTAAACCATTTGAAATTTGTATGAAAGGCACAAGTTCAAAATCGCCGTTTTTTGTTGGCAACTTTACTGTAGCACCTTTTTTAATTAAACTCTCTCGTTGAAGGCGATATTTTATAAGATCTTCAATAGAAATAATTTTAAAACCAAACTTCTTACTTATTTCATATAATTCAGGAAGTCGGGCCATTGATCCATCATCATTCATAATCTCAACCAAAGCACCACCAGGTTTTAATCCAGCTAAAACAGTTAAATCAACAACAGCTTCAGTATGTCCGGCTCTGCGTAAAACTCCCCTTTCTTTAGATTTTAGAGGAAAAATATGTCCTGGTCTACCCAAATCTTCAGCTTTTGTTTCAGTATTCACTAGTGCGTTAATGGTTTTTGCTCTGTCACTTGCTGAAATCCCGGTTGTGCAACCATTGCCAATAAGATCAACAGAAACTGTAAATGCTGTTTCATGAAATGAAGTATTTCTTCCTACCATCATTTGAAGTTCAAGCTCATCACAACGGCTCTCAGGTATAGCACAACAAATCAAACCTCTTCCATATTTAGCCATATAATTAACTATAGTAGGAGTAACAAGTTCTGCTGCAACAACAAAATCACCCTCGTTTTCTCTATCCTCATCATCCACAACAATAATCATTTTTCCGGCACGAATATCTTCTATTGCTTCTTCTATGGTATTTAACCTTATTTCTTCTGTTTCTGACATCCTTATTTTTTTTTCAAAATTAATTTAAATGATTTACAAAACACCTAACATTTGTTAGTGAATTCTTTTTGACCAAAAACCTATTAATGACTTTGTTATGTTATGTATATCAAAATTTTGTTTTACATATTTAATTGCGTTTATTCCAACAGAATCAAAAAATTGTCTATCTGTTAATGCACGTTCGATTTGCTTTTGAAATTGATCGGCAGTATCAGCAATAAGGATATCAACATTATGAGTTGTATCAATTCCCTCATTACCAATAGATGTTGTTACAATTGTTTTGCCCAAAGCCATTCCTTCCACTATCTTTATTCTCATTCCACTCCCTGAAAGCAATGGAACAATCATTATAGCATGATTATTAATAAACTTATAAGCATCATCAATTTCGCCATGAAATACAATGCTTGGATCATCTAAAGATTTTACTATCCAGTCTGGTGCATTTCTTCCTGCAACTTCAAGTTTCAAATCAGGAAATTTATTATGCAAATTACTCCAAACCTTTCTAACAAACCACATCAATCCTTCCTGATTTGGGGCCCAGTCAAGTGCTCCTATATAAAATATTGAAGGATAGTTTATATTTTTTCTTTCAGGAATTAAATGTGAAGTGTCTATGCCTATTGGCGAAACGAGATATGGTTTTTTATTCCCAATTGTATTAAACAAACGAGCATCGCGTTCAGTGAATGTTACCAATACATCATATTTATTCATAACATCTATTTCCATTCTCATTATTCGCTTAGAAAGAATTCTTAAATAATTCTTTTTAATTGAAGATGGCTCATTTGCTAAAACACGATTCCATATTTCATGTTCTACATTATGTGCTTTGAATGAAATTAATGCATTTGAAAACTTTCTAATAATAGGTATATAAGGACATAAATATAACCCCTCTAACTGTATTATATCAAATTTTTCGTTTGACAGTAGTTCCTGTAATTTATCCTTATATGATTTGAGAATAAATCTTTGTGCATTATATGGTTTTTTTGAAAACAGCAAATTACTTAAAGCACCAGTACCTGTAATAGGTGTATCAACATCAACAGTTATAAATCTTATTGCATCTGTTATCTTTTGAGGAATATCTTCAATAACACAATAATGCTTTGTAGTATTCATTAATAAAAGAGTAACATCATGTCCTTGCTTAGCAAACTCTTCTGTATAGTTCCAAACTCCTATTGATCCGCCATCCTTTGGAGGGTATGGCACTTTATTGTGTAATTGAAGTATTCTCATTTTTTTAAATCCGTTGAATTGCTGATAGGTTTACAAATAATAAAACCAATCAACTCCTTACTTTTCTTTTCAATATTCTGTCAAATAATTTTTTAATTGGTTCAAGATATAAATCAATATTAAATATAACAGAATCAGAAGCTGCTTTATAAGTTAAAAATAATCCTAATGGAAATAGAACTGCTGATGACAGCCATACTCCAGCCCAGGCAGGTAGAATTAATTCTTTTGCAAATTTTTCACCAACCAATGATATTATATAATAAAGTATAAATAACAATACCGAAACAACAACAGGCATACCTAATCCACCTTTTCTAATTATTGCCCCTAATGGTGCACCTATAAAGAATAAAATCAAACATGCAAATGCTAAAGTAAATTTTAAATGAAATTCGACTTTATGTTTAACAATAAAATTTTCACGAGCTTCAAGCTCATCAACAGACATTTTTAAATAGCCGGACTGACTCCTTGCTATTGTTAATGCACTCTCAAGCATCTGGCTTTTTTCGTAATTTGAATGTAATTTATATAAAGAATCGGGATGAATAAAAGTATCTATTGTAGCACGTTTACTAGCCAATGTATCTAAGGCAATTTTCTTTAAAAAGGCAACGGTTACAACTGCTGCTTTATAAGACGAATCTCTTTGGTTATAAGATTTCTGCAATGAATCTTCAACATGCTGAAGTTGTTTTATATTAAGCATTTTATAATTATCGGTAAACTGACTTTCATCTGTTCTGTTAAACCCAAAACCCTTTAATTCTATTGTTATATCTTCTTCAGAAAATTTATCTTTCTGATGAGGATGTGTTAGTCTCCAATTCGACTGATTATCTTCTCTTAATTCCTCATACTTCTCACCATTATATAAGGTAAGTAACAAATATCTTTTATCTTCAGTCATTAAAATTTTACCCGAATCGGCAACAATAACCGTGGTATTACCCTGTCGGTTTGTCTGATCATAAATCATTACACCATATAAGATATTTGTTTTTTTATCTTTACTTTGAACTCTAATACTGTAATCATCAATGCCATTATAAAAGATACCGGGTTTAATATTTATTTCGGGTCTAATATTTCTTACATCATATAACAATGAGTAAAACTTTAAATTAGCAACAGGCAATACATAATTCGAAAATAATAAAGCACCAATACTGATAAATGAAATAAAAATAATTAACGGATACATTATTCTCAGTAATGAAATTCCAGATGACTTTAATGCAACTAATTCGTAATGTTCTCCAATACTACCAAAAGTCATAATAGAAGATAATAAAATAGCAAGAGGAAGAGCCATTGGAATAAAATTTACAGAGGCATACATTAGTAATTGAGTCATTACTGAAGTTTCAATGCCTTTTCCAACAAACTCATCAATATATTTCCAAAGAAACTGCATTAGAAGCAAAAATACAGAAATGAAAAACGTCATGAGAAATGGTCCCATGTATGTTTTTATCATGTAAATATGAAGCCGCTTCATTACTTTATTGTGGTAATTTAAGCAACAAATTTAGCGGTTTATTTCAGAAGTTTAGGTTAATTTTTTATAAACCTAGTGCACGTTTTAATTCACCTACCTGAGACTCCCATAAGTTTATCGTATCGTTCTTGTCGGCAGGATCAGCAAAATCGGTAATAATTAGCGAAGTATCACCTGACATTTCCTGAGTTTCTATTTTAAACTCAAAATAATAATCTTCAGATTCACCTTCATCTTCATCCCATTTAAAGCGAATAAATTTAGCGTCTTTGCTAGCAACTAATTTAGCTTTTTGAACAGAGTTTTGCCATATAAAAGAATAATCACTTCCTCTAGCATTTACATCGTCTGCAAACCATTCCGACAAACCGCTTGGAGTACTTAACCTCGGGTAAAGTATTTTTGCAGATGTATTTACAGAAAATTCCATTTGAATTTTTTCCTTCATCACTACGTCAATTTTTTTGAAAGATAGCTTTTTGTTTGATGATTTCCAAATTTTTTATCAAACTAGTTGGTTAACAAAACTTAAAATGTTTTTTAACTAATTTATATTATCAATTGCTATAAATAAAAAATAATATATCTTTGCATCCTCAATTTGGCGAGGTAGCTCAGCTGGTTAGAGCGCATGATTCATAATCATGAGGTCGACGGTTCAAGCCCGTCTCTCGCTACAAAATGTTTGTAATTAGTTGATATTATAAATATTTACGTATATTTGTAAAGTTGATTTGAGCAACGTTGAGCAAATTTGATTAATGGTTTAAGGTT